>NZ_JAIUGR010000033.1:0-1369 GCF_020164695.1 Mesorhizobium sp. ESP6-5 | reverse complement strand
GGCTACTCCTAGGATTATCCCTAGGACTTCCGATGTTCGCCCTCAGCTGACAAGACGGCCCTCACCGGAGGGGTACGAGCGATGCGACTGTCGCCCAGTGTTCGGCGCGGCCGTGCCTCTGCCGGCTGGCCGCGGATTTCGCCTTCGACGCGATAGAGTTCTGCGATGCGCCCGAGCGCCTCGCTGCAATCGGCGCTGGGCCGGTTGCGGCGAGTTCGTAGAAGCGGCCCAGAGCTGCCCGATTTTGCTCTGCCGCTGCCGGGATCCAGCACCGGCGCCGTGACCTCGTTTGCGAAGTCGCGTCAACAGACGAACTCGGTTGCAGCGCTGTATTGGCGCTAGCGCTCTCCCGCTACCATCTCAAACCACTATGCAACCTACTGGGTTCGGTGACGCGCTGGCTGCCGACCGTCTGCAGCTCGGCTCGATACCACTGACGGGGGCAGAGCTGTTCGAGGATGGCCGCCGGCACGTCGCTCGGCGCTGCAGGGTGACGGTCTTGCCCGGTACCAGTGGCGCCGCCCGTGGCGATCCGGCCAAGCGCAAGGGGAGCGCTACGGCGGCGCCTGCGGAGTTGAGGCCGATTTGACCTACAGTGATCGTGCATCCGCCTTAATTCCTGTAAATGGTGGAAGCTTTCCGATCGGCGGGAATTTGAAAGGGCACAGAGGTGCTGGGCTACATTCGTGACAACATCTTCCTCATTATTGCGTTCGCGATCGGATTTGGGATCGCCGTTTTCAGCGTATTCAAGCCCTGGAAGGGCGGATTGTGGAATTATCCATCCGATCCTGTAGAGCAGAGGAGATTGGCGGTAAGCGTTGTCGCGTCATTTGTTGGAATGCTCTTCATGATGCTTCACATTTACACGCGAAGATAACAACTCGCCTTCCTGCTGAGCAAGCGTCTGGACGCACGGCGTGCGCACCAGGAAGAAACGCGAAGGCGAACAACGGCAGCGATTGCGGTGCCGTTCAAAACGCAAATAGCCGCCCCGGTTAGACCGGGACGGTAATTGATTTATGATAGAATTGGTTGCGGGGACAGGATTTGAACCTGTGACCTTCAGGTTATGAGCCTGACGAGCTACCGGGCTGCTCCACCCCGCGTCACCACCATGATCGCCTTGTGGCGATTGCGGTATTTGCGATCGCCGTTTTATTTGGCGATTGCGGTATTCTGTCTCCACCAAATGAAAGGGCCGCTTAGAGCGGCCCGGGATCCCTTGGCAAGCCTTTATGCATGTTGCCCAAAGAGTTAGCGGTTTGGGGCAACGACGTGCATCGAACGACGTGCAGAGAAGATTTCACGGTCATCCGATTGGATGAGAGTTTGAACGTGCGTTTTGCAGACCTGGCAGCGACCTACT
>NZ_JAIUGR010000032.1:0-1394 GCF_020164695.1 Mesorhizobium sp. ESP6-5 | reverse complement strand
GCGGGGTGGAGCAGCCCGGTAGCTCGTCAGGCTCATAACCTGAAGGTCACAGGTTCAAATCCTGTCCCCGCAACCAAACAAAACGGCCCGCCTGGCTCAATGCCGGCGGGCCGTTCGCGTTCCGATCTCTCCGCACAGAAATTCGAACCCATCAGCCCCCCAAACCAAGCCAACAAAACCTCACAAAGAAAACGGCCGCCAGAGTCCAAATCGGCGGACCGTTGCCTATCCGGATCGCCGTGGAGTCGATCCACTCTGTTCAGGACCGGCAAAAAGGCGCCGCCGACGCGCGGGACAAATCAAATCAGCGAAGGCCATGGGGACGGGGTTCAAGATCGATGGCCGCCAAGCATGAACAGATTGGCCGGTTGGGCTTTAACTCAGCTGGTCTCCTCACACGCTTTCGGATGCCGGTAGCACGGGCTGCGGCCCTCCGCTCCACAGAACTGTCCCAATCGTTATTTCAATTCTGCCGGATCGGGTGACCCCGCTTGAGCGCGTGGTGACGGTGAAACGCGTTCGAGGCGGCAGAATACTCCTCTGCCACATAATATCTTCCAGGAGGTGCCATGCCCAATTACGCTTTGAACGACCACCATGAGCAATTCATCAAGCGGCAACTCGAATCAGACCGCTACAACAATGCCAGCGAGGTTGTCCGCGCCGGCCTACGCATGCTCGATGACTTCGAGGCGGAGCGGCAAAAGTGGTTGCGCGAGGAAATTCCCGCACGCCTGGCGGCTCCAGCAGAATCCGACGAAGGGAATTCCAGCCGAAACGGTCTTTTCCAGCCTCGAAGCGCGCCATCGCGCGAAACAGGCTAAGGCCGAGTATGAACGGAATATCGGATCGTCTTTCATCCCGCGGCACAAGCCGAACTCCAACAGCTCTACGACGGCATAGCCGAGCGGCCGTCGCCAGCGATCGCCTGGAATTTTGTCGTGGTATCCAGGAACCATTGTCTCGGCTTAGCGACTTTTCCACAGCGAGGCACTGAGCGGATCGAGATCATGCCTGGGCCGCGGATTGTTGGTTGTCGGCGGGCGGTCAGCATTGCCTTCGCGATCAAGGATGAGCAGGTGCTGATCCCCAGGCATCTTCTACGCGGGTCGGAACATCACACCGGAATTGCTGGAGAATCGGCGCTGAAAGCCGCTCGGGCGAGGTCCGTGGGCGGGCAGCAGTCTTCAAAGCGAAGCATGCCAGGCGTCAGCTCAAAGTGGGAACCCACGCATAAACAACCGTGAAAGCGACGGGGGAATTCAGCCTAGCCAACTCACGAATTTCAGCCCCGTGGATATCTCCACGATAAATCGAAAAAACATTTGGGAACGGTGTTGACAGTTTTGGTTGGTGGCGACTATATACGCCTCACGAACGAGGGCGGTGCGCCG
>NZ_JAIUGR010000030.1:0-3089 GCF_020164695.1 Mesorhizobium sp. ESP6-5 | reverse complement strand
GTGCAGAGAAGATTTCACGGTCATCCGATTGGATGAGAGTTTGAACGTGCGTTTTGCAGACCTGGCAGCGACCTACTCTCCCGCGTCTTGAGACGAAGTACCATCAGCGCTGGAGCGTTTCACGGCCGAGTTCGGAATGGGATCGGGTGCAGCCGCTCCGCCATAACCACCAGGTCGGCAAAACGCACGTTATTCGAGAAGCTGGAATAGGGAATAGTGAGTAGCGAATAGTGAGTAGGGGATACCTATTCGCCATTGGCTCACTGCTCTTCACCTGTCTTTTTGTGCCTGAGCGACATCCGCAGTTTGCTTCCGGGCAAAGCCCGCAAGCGCGACTGCGCGTCGCCGGTCGTCCGGCGCCCTCGCGGAGCATAGGCCCGTAAGGGCCGCTCATGCGTGAGCGCTGGTCAGACCATTTGACTTCAAATGGATATTAGGAATGAGAACGATCAAGCCGATCGAACTATTAGTACCGGTAAGCTTCAAGCGTTGCCGCTCTTCCACACCCGGCCTATCAACGTGGTCGTCTTCCACGGTTCTCAGGGAATACTCGTTTTAAGGTGGGTTTCCCGCTTAGATGCCTTCAGCGGTTATCCCGTCCGGATATAGCTACCCTGCTATGCGGCTGGCGCCACAACAGGTCCACCAGAGATCCGTCCATCCCGGTCCTCTCGTACTAGGGACAGATCCTTTCAATATTCCTACACCCACGGCAGATAGGGACCGAACTGTCTCACGACGTTCTGAACCCAACTCACGTACCGCTTTAAATGGCGAACAGCCATACCCTTGGGACCTGCTCCAGCCCCAGGATGCGATGAGTCGACATCGAGGTGCCAAACAACCCCGTCGATATGGACTCTTGGGGGTCATCAGCCTGTTATCCCCGGCGTACCTTTTATCCGTTGAGCGATGGCCCTTCCACGCGGGACCACCGGATCACTATGACCGACTTTCGTCTCTGCTCGACTTGTCAGTCTCGCAGTCAGGCAGGCTTATGCCATTGCACTCAGCGAACGATTTCCGACCGTTCTGAGCCCACCATCGCGCGCCTCCGTTACTCTTTAGGAGGCGACCGCCCCAGTCAAACTACCCACCATACATTGTCCCGGACCCGGATAACGGGCCGCGGTTAGACATCCATAGTGATAAGGGTGGTATTTCAAGGGTGGCTCCACCTGAGCTGGCGCCCAGGTTTCAAAGCCTACCACCTATCCTACACATGCCACTACGAATGCCAATGTAAAGCTATAGTAAAGGTGCACGGGGTCTTTCCGTCTAACCGCAGGAACCCCGCATCTTCACGGGGAATTCAATTTCACTGAGTCTATGCTGGAGACAGCGGGGAAGTCGTTACGCCATTCGTGCAGGTCGGAACTTACCCGACAAGGAATTTCGCTACCTTAGGACCGTTATAGTTACGGCCGCCGTTTACTGGGGCTTCGATTCAGAGCTTGCACCCCTCCTCTTAACCTTCCAGCACCGGGCAGGCGTCAGACCCTATACGTCGTCTTGCGACTTCGCAGAGCCCTGTGTTTTTGATAAACAGTCGCTACCCCCTGGTCTGTGCCACCCTCCTCCACTTGCGTGGAAAAGGGTCACGCTTCTTCCGAAGTTACGCGTGCAATTTGCCGAGTTCCTTCAGCATAGTTCTCTCAAGCGCCTTGGTATACTCTACCAGACCACCAGTGTCGGTTTCGGGTACGGTTTATAAGGAGGAGCTATTTCCTGGAACCACGCAGCAGCCCGTTCAATCCGATAAGATTGGACTACCTCAATGATCCGTCACTACCTCCAAGCCCACGAATATTAACGTGGTTCCCATCGACTACGCGTTTCCGCCTCGTCTTAGGGGCCGGCTAACCCTGCTCAGATTAGCTTTAAGCAGGAACCCTTGGTCTTTCGGCGGGGGAGTCTCTCACTCCCCTTACGTTACTCATGTCAGCATTCGCACTTCTGATACCTCCACCACCCCTCACGGGTATGGCTTCGTCAGCTTACAGAACGCTCCGCTACCGCTTGGCCCTTGCGGACCAAACCCTAAGCTTCGGTGTATGGCTTTAGCCCCGTTACATTTTCGGCGCAAAGACCCTTATTTAGACCAGTGAGCTGTTACGCTTTCTTTAAATGATGGCTGCTTCTAAGCCAACATCCTGGTTGTTTTGGGATCCTCACATCCTTTCCCACTTAGCCATAACTTGGGGACCTTAGCTGTAGGTCAGGGTTGTTTCCCTTTTCACGACGGACGTTAGCACCCGCCGTGTGTCTGCCGACTAGTACTCCCAGGTATTCGGAGTTTGGTTAGGTTTGGTAATCCGGTGAGGACCCCTAGCCCATCCAGTGCTCTACCCCCTGGGGTATTCGGTCGACGCTCTACCTAAATAGATTTCGCGGAGAACCAGCTATTTCCGAGTTTGATTGGCCTTTCACCCCTAGCCACAAGTCATCCCGAACTATTGCAACAGTTATGGGTTCGGTCCTCCAGTAAGTGTTACCTTACCTTCAACCTGCTCATGGCTAGATCACTCGGTTTCGGGTCTAATGCGACGAACTGAACGCCCTGTTCAGACTCGCTTTCGCTGCGCCTACACCTAGCGGTTTAAGCTTGCTCGTCACACTAAGTCGCTGACCCATTATACAAAAGGTACGTGGTCACCCAGGACGAACCTTGGGCTTCCACTGTTTGTAGGCAACCGGTTTCAGGTACTCTTTCACTCCCCTTGTCGGGGTGCTTTTCACCTTTCCCTCACGGTACTAGTTCGCTATCGGTCATGCACGAGTACTTAGGCTTGGAGGGTGGTCCCCCCAATTTCAGACAGGATTTCACGTGTCCCGCCTTACTCGAGGACGATTGATTGCATTACGCGTACGGGGCTGTCACCCACTATGGCCCTACTTTCCAGAAGGTTCCGCTTGTCTCTCAATCGCCACTGGCCTGGTCCGGGTTCGCTCGCCACTACTTCCGGAGTCTCGGTTGATGTCCTTTCCTACGGGTACTTAGATGTTTCAGTTCCCCGCGTTCGCCACTTTATCCCTATGTATTCAGGATAAGTTACCTATATCTGATACTTGGAAACCACAGCAGCACC